>NZ_JAUASW010000004.1 GCF_030345705.1 Pelomonas sp. SE-A7 | reverse complement strand
CAATCCCGCAAAAGCAAAACCCCCAGCCTCTTTGGAAGGCTGGGGGTTTGCGGGGTAAATAGCCTGACGATGACCTACTTTCACACGGGAATCCGCACTATCATCGGCGCTGACTCGTTTCACTGTCCTGTTCGGGATGGGAAGGAGTGGGACCAAGTCGCTATGGTCATCAGGCTTGACTGGTTGGCTGGCTGCTGTTTTGAGTGGCAGCCGGCCCAATTTGTAGAGTCTTGCTCGCTAAGTGTTTAGCGGGAATCAGCTTTGGTATTTGATTGCGTCTTCGAACGACTTCGTTTGAAGAACGGTGTTTTGCGTGCTTTGACTACTCAGTCTTTGGAGTTCGCAGATTGGAACTATCAAAGTTATAGGGTCAAGCCTCACGAGCAATTAGTACTGGTTAGCTTAACGCATTACTGCGCTTCCACACCCAGCCTATCAACGTCCTGGTCTCGAACGACTCTTCAGGGGGCTCAAGGCCCCGGCAAGACTCATCTTGAGACGAGTTTCCCGCTTAGATGCTTTCAGCGGTTATCTCTTCCGCACTTAGCTACTCGGCAATGCCACTGGCGTGACAACCGATACACCAGAGGTGCGTCCACTCCGGTCCTCTCGTACTAGGAGCAGGCTCTCTCAATCTTGCAGCGCCCACGGAAGATAGGGACCAAACTGTCTCACGACGTTTTAAACCCAGCTCACGTACCTCTTTAAATGGCGAACAGCCATACCCTTGGGACCGGCTACAGCCCCAGGATGAGATGAGCCGACATCGAGGTGCCAAACACCGCCGTCGATATGAACTCTTGGGCGGTATCAGCCTGTTATCCCCAGAGTACCTTTTATCCGTTGAGCGATGGCCCTTCCATACAGAACCACCGGATCACTTTGTCCTACTTTCGTACCTGCTCGACTTGTCAGTCTCGCAGTCAAGCACGCTTATGCCAATGCACTATCAGCACGATTTCCGACCGTGCCTAGCGTACCTTCGAACTCCTCCGTTACACTTTGGGAGGAGACCGCCCCAGTCAAACTGCCCACCATACACTGTCCCCAATCCCGATAAGGGACCAAGGTTAGAACCTCAAACACACCAGGGTGGTATTTCAACGTCGGCTCCATGAGAACTAGCGTCCTCACTTCAAAGCCTCCCACCTATCCTACACAGATCTGTTCAAAGTCCAATGTAAAGCTACAGTAAAGGTTCATGGGGTCTTTCCGTCTTTCCGCGGGGAGATTGCATCATCACAAACATTTCAACTTCGCTGAGTCTCTGGAGGAGACAGTGTGGCCATCGTTACGCCATTCGTGCAGGTCGGAACTTACCCGACAAGGAATTTCGCTACCTTAGGACCGTTATAGTTACGGCCGCCGTTTACTGGGACTTCAGTCAAGAGCTTGCACCCCATCATTTAATCTTCCAGCACCGGGCAGGCGTCACACCCTATACGTCGACTTTCGTCTTTGCAGAGTGCTGTGTTTTTAATAAACAGTCGCAGCCACCGATTCTCTGCGGCCTCATTGGGCTTCATGAGTAAATCACTACACCTACTAAAGGCACACCTTCTTCCGAAGTTACGGTGTCAATTTGCCGAGTTCCTTCTCCAGAGTTCTCTCAAGCGCCTTAGAATACTCATCTCGCGCACCAGTGTCGGTTTGCGGTACGGTCGTCAATAGCTGAAGCTTAGTGGCTTTTCCTGGAAGCAGGGTATCACTCACTTCGTCTGCAAGCAGACTCGTTATCACCCCTCATCTAAGCCCGGCGGATTTGCCTACCAGGCACGACTACAGGCTTGAACCGGGACATCCAACACCCGGCTGAGCTAACCTTCTCCGTCCCCACATCGCACTATTGATCGGTACAGGAATATTGACCTGTTTCCCATCAGCTACGCATCTCTGCCTCGCCTTAGGGGCCGACTCACCCTACGCCGATGAACGTTGCGTAGGAAACCTTGCGCTTTCGGCGAGGGGGCTTTTCACCCCCTTTAACGCTACTCATGTCAGCATTCGCACTTCTGATACCTCCAGCAGGCTTCACAACCCACCTTCACAGGCTTACAGAACGCTCTCCTACCACTTGCAATAAATTGCAAATCCGCAGCTTCGGTAACTGGCTTAGCCCCGTTACATCTTCCGCGCAGGACGACTCGATCAGTGAGCTATTACGCTTTCTTTAAATGATGGCTGCTTCTAAGCCAACATCCTGACTGTTTTAGCCTTCCCACTTCGTTTCCCACTTAGCCAATTTTAGGGACCTTAGCTGGCGGTCTGGGTTGTTTCCCTCTTGAGTCCGGACGTTAGCACCCGGTGCTCTGTCTCCCAAGCTGTACTCTGCGGTATTCGGAGTTTGCCAAGGTTTGGTAAGTCGCCATGACCCCCTAGCCTAAACAGTGCTCTACCCCCGCAGGTAATACTTGAGGCACTACCTAAATAGTTTTCGGAGAGAACCAGCTATTTCCAAGTTTGTTTAGCCTTTCACCCCTATCCACAGCTCATCCGCTAGTTTTGCAACACTAGTCGGTTCGGACCTCCAGCACCTGTTACGGTACCTTCATCCTGGCCATGGATAGATCACTTGGTTTCGGGTCTACACCCAGCGACTAATTCGCCCTATTCGGACTCGATTTCTCTACGGCTACCCTATTCGGTTAACCTCGCCACTGAATGTAAGTCGCTGACCCATTATACAAAAGGTACGCAGTCACCCTTGCGGGCTCCTACTTTTTGTATGCATGCGGTTTCAGGATCTATTTCACTCCCCTCCCGGGGTTCTTTTCGCCTTTCCCTCACGGTACTTGTTCACTATCGGTCGATTACGAGTATTTAGCCTTGGAGGATGGTCCCCCCATATTCAGACAGGATTTCACGTGTCCCGCCCTACTCTATTCGCGCCTAGTTCCACAATCTGCATTTTTCATACGGGGCTATCACCCGCTGTGGCCGGACTTTCCATTCCGTTCTGATATACAAACTGCTAAAACGCGAGGGCTACTCCGATTTCGCTCGCCACTACTTTCGGAATCTCGGTTGATGTCTTTTCCTCGAGCTACTGAGATGTTTCAGTTCACCCGGTTCGCCACAATGACCTATGTATTCAGTCAGAGTTACCTCTTGCGAGGTGGGTTTCCCCATTCGGAAATCTCCGGATCAAAGCTAATTTGCCAGCTCCCCGAAGCTTATCGCAGGCTATCACGTCCTTCGTCGCCTGTAATCGCCAAGGCATCCACCACATGCACTTAGTCACTTGACCCTATAACTTTGACAGCGCTGACTTGCAACTGTCGTCAAGGACTCATACAGAACTCTTCGTTCCATACGTTTATTGAGTATTCACGCGTTACGCCGTTCTTCATACCTAATCAAATCAGCAACCATCTTTCGATCATTGCTGCTTCGCTCAGTTGAAGTCTATGTTGACGCAATCAAATATGTTGCCGACGGCACGGTGCTCAATCCCCTTTACGAGATCTTGCTTTCCGTCGACAACGCTGATTCGACTCTACAAATTGTTAAAGAACAACAGCCAATATGGCTGGCAATCCAAAGCATCCGCTAGAAGCTTTGGATTGCCAACACTTTCGAGTGATTGATTGGTGGAGGATGACGGGATCGAACCGACGACCCCCTGCTTGCAAAGCAGGTGCTCTCCCAGCTGAGCTAATCCCCCAGATCTTTCGATCTCGTGGTGGGTCTGGCTGGATTCGAACCAGCGACCCCCGCCTTATCAAGACGGTGCTCTAACCGACTGAGCTACAGACCCACGCGTTTGTCGCGCTTCGCCCGCAGCTTCTCGCCCGTTGAGGCCAGCTCGCCAGGCTCACGCAAATTTCTCACTCACTGTTGTGATTACAGCCGATAAGTGTGGGCGCTTGAATTTGAGTCAATGGATCTCGCTAGTTATTGACTGCACGCAATCAATCGCTGCTCGATCTAATCTAGAAAGGAGGTGATCCAGCCGCACCTTCCGATACGGCTACCTTGTTACGACTTCACCCCAGTCACGAACCCTGCCGTGGTAATCGCCCTCCTTGCGGTTAGGCTAACTACTTCTGGCAGAACCCGCTCCCATGGTGTGACGGGCGGTGTGTACAAGACCCGGGAACGTATTCACCGCGGCAAGCTGATCCGCGATTACTAGCGATTCCGACTTCACGCAGTCGAGTTGCAGACTACGATCCGGACTACGACCGGGTTTCTGGGATTGGCTCCCCCTCGCGGGTTGGCAGCCCTCTGTCCCGGCCATTGTATGACGTGTGTAGCCCTACCCATAAGGGCCATGATGACCTGACGTCATCCCCACCTTCCTCCGGTTTGTCACCGGCAGTCTCATTAGAGTGCCCTTTCGTAGCAACTAATGACAAGGGTTGCGCTCGTTGCGGGACTTAACCCAACATCTCACGACACGAGCTGACGACGGCCATGCAGCACCTGTGTCCAGGTTCTCTTTCGAGCACCAAACCATCTCTGGTAAGTTCCTGGCATGTCAAGGGTAGGTAAGGTTTTTCGCGTTGCATCGAATTAAACCACATCATCCACCGCTTGTGCGGGTCCCCGTCAATTCCTTTGAGTTTCAACCTTGCGGCCGTACTCCCCAGGCGGTCAACTTCACGCGTTAGCTACGTTACTGAGAAGAAACCCTCCCAACAACCAGTTGACATCGTTTAGGGCGTGGACTACCAGGGTATCTAATCCTGTTTGCTCCCCACGCTTTCGTGCATGAGCGTCAGTACAGGTCCAGGGGATTGCCTTCGCCATCGGTGTTCCTCCGCATATCTACGCATTTCACTGCTACACGCGGAATTCCATCCCCCTCTACCGTACTCTAGCTATGCAGTCACAAAGGCAGTTCCCAGGTTGAGCCCGGGGATTTCACCTCTGTCTTGCATAACCGCCTGCGCACGCTTTACGCCCAGTAATTCCGATTAACGCTTGCACCCTACGTATTACCGCGGCTGCTGGCACGTAGTTAGCCGGTGCTTATTCTTCAGGTACCGTCATGAGGCGTTTGTATTAGAAACACCCTTTTCTTCCCTGACAAAAGCGGTTTACAACCCGAAGGCCTTCTTCCCGCACGCGGCATGGCTGGATCAGGCTTGCGCCCATTGTCCAAAATTCCCCACTGCTGCCTCCCGTAGGAGTCTGGGCCGTGTCTCAGTCCCAGTGTGGCTGGTCGTCCTCTCAGACCAGCTACAGATCGTTGGCTTGGTGAGCCTTTACCCCACCAACTACCTAATCTGATATCGGCCGCTCCAATTGCGCGAGGTCTTGCGATCCCCCGCTTTCACCCTCAGGTCGTATGCGGTATTAGCTGCTCTTTCGAGCAGTTATCCCCCACAACTGGGCACGTTCCGATACATTACTCACCCGTTCGCCACTCGTCGCCAGGTTGCCCCGCGTTACCGTTCGACTTGCATGTGTAAGGCATGCCGCCAGCGTTCAATCTGAGCCAGGATCAAACTCTATAGTTCGATCTTGAATACTCAACGGAATCGAACAAAGACTATTTGCATAGCTTCATTCTCTTTCCGTGAGCGTTTAAAGTCCGAGGACTCGATCCAAGTCACCTTGAATCAAAACTCGCCTTCAAACGCCCACGCTTATCGGCTGTGAATTCTTAAAGAACATTCGACTGACTCCTCAGTCGCTTCGCTTAATCAATTTCGTGATCAGCGAAGAAGCGAGATTATGCGGGTAATCGATCTTCTCGTCAACCCTAATCCGCATCTTTTTTGCTGCCCGGCTGGCCGGGTGATCAGCAGATGCCAATACACGAACAGTGCGTTGGCATCTGCTGGTCGCAGATGGAAACGCCCGGTCGTTTGACCGGGCGTTTCAATGTAAATAGCCTGACGATGACCTACTTTCACACGGGAATCCGCACTATCATCGGCGCTGACTCGTTTCACTGTCCTGTTCGGGATGGGAAGGAGTGGGACCAAGTCGCTATGGTCATCAGGCTTGACTGGTTGGCTGGCTGCTGTTTTGAGTGGCAGCCGGCCCAATTTGTAGAGTCTTGCTCGCTAAGTGTTTAGCGGGAATCAGCTTTGGTATTTGATTGCGTCTTCGAACGACTTCGTTTGAAGAACGGTGTTTTGCGTGCTTTGACTACTCAGTCTTTGGAGTTCGCAGATTGGAACTATCAAAGTTATAGGGTCAAGCCTCACGAGCAATTAGTACTGGTTAGCTTAACGCATTACTGCGCTTCCACACCCAGCCTATCAACGTCCTGGTCTCGAACGACTCTTCAGGGGGCTCAAGGCCCCGGCAAGACTCATCTTGAGACGAGTTTCCCGCTTAGATGCTTTCAGCGGTTATCTCTTCCGCACTTAGCTACTCGGCAATGCCACTGGCGTGACAACCGATACACCAGAGGTGCGTCCACTCCGGTCCTCTCGTACTAGGAGCAGGCTCTCTCAATCTTGCAGCGCCCACGGAAGATAGGGACCAAACTGTCTCACGACGTTTTAAACCCAGCTCACGTACCTCTTTAAATGGCGAACAGCCATACCCTTGGGACCGGCTACAGCCCCAGGATGAGATGAGCCGACATCGAGGTGCCAAACACCGCCGTCGATATGAACTCTTGGGCGGTATCAGCCTGTTATCCCCAGAGTACCTTTTATCCGTTGAGCGATGGCCCTTCCATACAGAACCACCGGATCACTTTGTCCTACTTTCGTACCTGCTCGACTTGTCAGTCTCGCAGTCAAGCACGCTTATGCCAATGCACTATCAGCACGATTTCCGACCGTGCCTAGCGTACCTTCGAACTCCTCCGTTACACTTTGGGAGGAGACCGCCCCAGTCAAACTGCCCACCATACACTGTCCCCAATCCCGATAAGGGACCAAGGTTAGAACCTCAAACACACCAGGGTGGTATTTCAACGTCGGCTCCATGAGAACTAGCGTCCTCACTTCAAAGCCTCCCACCTATCCTACACAGATCTGTTCAAAGTCCAATGTAAAGCTACAGTAAAGGTTCATGGGGTCTTTCCGTCTTTCCGCGGGGAGATTGCATCATCACAAACATTTCAACTTCGCTGAGTCTCTGGAGGAGACAGTGTGGCCATCGTTACGCCATTCGTGCAGGTCGGAACTTACCCGACAAGGAATTTCGCTACCTTAGGACCGTTATAGTTACGGCCGCCGTTTACTGGGACTTCAGTCAAGAGCTTGCACCCCATCATTTAATCTTCCAGCACCGGGCAGGCGTCACACCCTATACGTCGACTTTCGTCTTTGCAGAGTGCTGTGTTTTTAATAAACAGTCGCAGCCACCGATTCTCTGCGGCCTCATTGGGCTTCATGAGTAAATCACTACACCTACTAAAGGCACACCTTCTTCCGAAGTTACGGTGTCAATTTGCCGAGTTCCTTCTCCAGAGTTCTCTCAAGCGCCTTAGAATACTCATCTCGCGCACCAGTGTCGGTTTGCGGTACGGTCGTCAATAGCTGAAGCTTAGTGGCTTTTCCTGGAAGCAGGGTATCACTCACTTCGTCTGCAAGCAGACTCGTTATCACCCCTCATCTAAGCCCGGCGGATTTGCCTACCAGGCACGACTACAGGCTTGAACCGGGACATCCAACACCCGGCTGAGCTAACCTTCTCCGTCCCCACATCGCACTATTGATCGGTACAGGAATATTGACCTGTTTCCCATCAGCTACGCATCTCTGCCTCGCCTTAGGGGCCGACTCACCCTACGCCGATGAACGTTGCGTAGGAAACCTTGCGCTTTCGGCGAGGGGGCTTTTCACCCCCTTTAACGCTACTCATGTCAGCATTCGCACTTCTGATACCTCCAGCAGGCTTCACAACCCACCTTCACAGGCTTACAGAACGCTCTCCTACCACTTGCAATAAATTGCAAATCCGCAGCTTCGGTAACTGGCTTAGCCCCGTTACATCTTCCGCGCAGGACGACTCGATCAGTGAGCTATTACGCTTTCTTTAAATGATGGCTGCTTCTAAGCCAACATCCTGACTGTTTTAGCCTTCCCACTTCGTTTCCCACTTAGCCAATTTTAGGGACCTTAGCTGGCGGTCTGGGTTGTTTCCCTCTTGAGTCCGGACGTTAGCACCCGGTGCTCTGTCTCCCAAGCTGTACTCTGCGGTATTCGGAGTTTGCCAAGGTTTGGTAAGTCGCCATGACCCCCTAGCCTAAACAGTGCTCTACCCCCGCAGGTAATACTTGAGGCACTACCTAAATAGTTTTCGGAGAGAACCAGCTATTTCCAAGTTTGTTTAGCCTTTCACCCCTATCCACAGCTCATCCGCTAGTTTTGCAACACTAGTCGGTTCGGACCTCCAGCACCTGTTACGGTACCTTCATCCTGGCCATGGATAGATCACTTGGTTTCGGGTCTACACCCAGCGACTAATTCGCCCTATTCGGACTCGATTTCTCTACGGCTACCCTATTCGGTTAACCTCGCCACTGAATGTAAGTCGCTGACCCATTATACAAAAGGTACGCAGTCACCCTTGCGGGCTCCTACTTTTTGTATGCATGCGGTTTCAGGATCTATTTCACTCCCCTCCCGGGGTTCTTTTCGCCTTTCCCTCACGGTACTTGTTCACTATCGGTCGATTACGAGTATTTAGCCTTGGAGGATGGTCCCCCCATATTCAGACAGGATTTCACGTGTCCCGCCCTACTCTATTCGCGCCTAGTTCCACAATCTGCATTTTTCATACGGGGCTATCACCCGCTGTGGCCGGACTTTCCATTCCGTTCTGATATACAAACTGCTAAAACGCGAGGGCTACTCCGATTTCGCTCGCCACTACTTTCGGAATCTCGGTTGATGTCTTTTCCTCGAGCTACTGAGATGTTTCAGTTCACCCGGTTCGCCACAATGACCTATGTATTCAGTCAGAGTTACCTCTTGCGAGGTGGGTTTCCCCATTCGGAAATCTCCGGATCAAAGCTAATTTGCCAGCTCCCCGAAGCTTATCGCAGGCTATCACGTCCTTCGTCGCCTGTAATCGCCAAGGCATCCACCACATGCACTTAGTCACTTGACCCTATAACTTTGACAGCGCTGACTTGCAACTGTCGTCAAGGACTCATACAGAACTCTTCGTTCCATACGTTTATTGAGTATTCACGCGTTACGCCGTTCTTCATACCTAATCAAATCAGCAACCATCTTTCGATCATTGCTGCTTCGCTCAGTTGAAGTCTATGTTGACGCAATCAAATATGTTGCCGACGGCACGGTGCTCAATCCCCTTTACGAGATCTTGCTTTCCGTCGACAACGCTGATTCGACTCTACAAATTGTTAAAGAACAACAGCCAATATGGCTGGCAATCCAAAGCATCCGCTAGAAGCTTTGGATTGCCAACACTTTCGAGTGATTGATTGGTGGAGGATGACGGGATCGAACCGACGACCCCCTGCTTGCAAAGCAGGTGCTCTCCCAGCTGAGCTAATCCCCCAGATCTTTCGATCTCGTGGTGGGTCTGGCTGGATTCGAACCAGCGACCCCCGCCTTATCAAGACGGTGCTCTAACCGACTGAGCTACAGACCCACGCGTTTGTCGCGCTTCGCCCGCAGCTTCTCGCCCGTTGAGGCCAGCTCGCCAGGCTCACGCAAATTTCTCACTCACTGTTGTGATTACAGCCGATAAGTGTGGGCGCTTGAATTTGAGTCAATGGATCTCGCTAGTTATTGACTGCACGCAATCAATCGCTGCTCGATCTAATCTAGAAAGGAGGTGATCCAGCCGCACCTTCCGATACGGCTACCTTGTTACGACTTCACCCCAGTCACGAACCCTGCCGTGGTAATCGCCCTCCTTGCGGTTAGGCTAACTACTTCTGGCAGAACCCGCTCCCATGGTGTGACGGGCGGTGTGTACAAGACCCGGGAACGTATTCACCGCGGCAAGCTGATCCGCGATTACTAGCGATTCCGACTTCACGCAGTCGAGTTGCAGACTACGATCCGGACTACGACCGGGTTTCTGGGATTGGCTCCCCCTCGCGGGTTGGCAGCCCTCTGTCCCGGCCATTGTATGACGTGTGTAGCCCTACCCATAAGGGCCATGATGACCTGACGTCATCCCCACCTTCCTCCGGTTTGTCACCGGCAGTCTCATTAGAGTGCCCTTTCGTAGCAACTAATGACAAGGGTTGCGCTCGTTGCGGGACTTAACCCAACATCTCACGACACGAGCTGACGACGGCCATGCAGCACCTGTGTCCAGGTTCTCTTTCGAGCACCAAACCATCTCTGGTAAGTTCCTGGCATGTCAAGGGTAGGTAAGGTTTTTCGCGTTGCATCGAATTAAACCACATCATCCACCGCTTGTGCGGGTCCCCGTCAATTCCTTTGAGTTTCAACCTTGCGGCCGTACTCCCCAGGCGGTCAACTTCACGCGTTAGCTACGTTACTGAGAAGAAACCCTCCCAACAACCAGTTGACATCGTTTAGGGCGTGGACTACCAGGGTATCTAATCCTGTTTGCTCCCCACGCTTTCGTGCATGAGCGTCAGTACAGGTCCAGGGGATTGCCTTCGCCATCGGTGTTCCTCCGCATATCTACGCATTTCACTGCTACACGCGGAATTCCATCCCCCTCTACCGTACTCTAGCTATGCAGTCACAAAGGCAGTTCCCAGGTTGAGCCCGGGGATTTCACCTCTGTCTTGCATAACCGCCTGCGCACGCTTTACGCCCAGTAATTCCGATTAACGCTTGCACCCTACGTATTACCGCGGCTGCTGGCACGTAGTTAGCCGGTGCTTATTCTTCAGGTACCGTCATGAGGCGTTTGTATTAGAAACACCCTTTTCTTCCCTGACAAAAGCGGTTTACAACCCGAAGGCCTTCTTCCCGCACGCGGCATGGCTGGATCAGGCTTGCGCCCATTGTCCAAAATTCCCCACTGCTGCCTCCCGTAGGAGTCTGGGCCGTGTCTCAGTCCCAGTGTGGCTGGTCGTCCTCTCAGACCAGCTACAGATCGTTGGCTTGGTGAGCCTTTACCCCACCAACTACCTAATCTGATATCGGCCGCTCCAATTGCGCGAGGTCTTGCGATCCCCCGCTTTCACCCTCAGGTCGTATGCGGTATTAGCTGCTCTTTCGAGCAGTTATCCCCCACAACTGGGCACGTTCCGATACATTACTCACCCGTTCGCCACTCGTCGCCAGGTTGCCCCGCGTTACCGTTCGACTTGCATGTGTAAGGCATGCCGCCAGCGTTCAATCTGAGCCAGGATCAAACTCTATAGTTCGATCTTGAATACTCAACGGAATCGAACAAAGACTATTTGCATAGCTTCATTCTCTTTCCGTGAGCGTTTAAAGTCCGAGGACTCGATCCAAGTCACCTTGAATCAAAACTCGCCTTCAAACGCCCACGCTTATCGGCTGTGAATTCTTAAAGAACATTCGACTGACTCCTCAGTCGCTTCGCTTAATCAATTTCGTGATCAGCGAAGAAGCGAGATTATG